>NZ_VPDL01000029.1:0-41176 GCF_013417705.1 Acinetobacter sp. YH12235
AATTACGCAAAATAATTCGGTACTATTAAACATCGGGACTAGAGTTTTAAGTTTTGTGTGGTAACTCAACTGATGGCTCTAGTCCTCTTATTTTTCAAGTCAATTTTTTATCCGCGATTCGGGTTAAAAAGCAAACTGAAGACAAAACTGCACTGATGTTGTTTGCGGTTGGTGAAAACTTTATGCCACATGCAGAAAATGACCGTTTTGGCTTTGTTTATGAATTAGCAGGTTTTAAACCAGTCTTGGATCCATCTGAACAGTCTAATGCACCCCGTCCAGAAGCCGGCTCTCCGGAAGCATTGAAAGCAGCGGAGAAAAATGTTCAGCGTATTACAGCAGCCGTTGAGAAGAATCCGGATTACATCATTATCCTGGATCGTGGTGCAGTGAATACCCAGAAATATACCGCTCAGGATAATATTCAGAAACACCTTGCCCTAAAAAATGCCAAAGCCTTGGCAGAGAAAAAAGTGATCTATGTGAATGCTGATGCCTGGTACATCACTGGTGCAGGTTTGGACAATACCGCTTTCATGCTGGAAGAACTCATTAAAGGCACAGCGAATTAATTTTTAACCCATTACTAAAAAGGAAGCTTCAAGCTTCCTTTTTATTTGAAACATCTAGTAATAAATTAAGACCCAAGACTGGAATTTAATGCCAACCCAGGAAGCAACTTAGCAGCGATAATGTATACATCTGTATATTAATTGCTGTAAGTTGCGAGATATTTTGCATGTCCACTTCCCTAGACGGTCTTCAATTTCCCATTTCTGCTTCACAACAAAAACCAAGCACATCGAAAATCGGCCGTAACATTATTTCTGAAGCCTTAGCCGCAGTCGATCCTGTACATGCTACTGCAGCACAGCAGGAAAAGAACTGGCGTAAGCAATATCCAGTACACTTTAAACATCTGGTTGAAGATGGATTACGCTCCGCAGGTGCAGCACTAAGTATTGCCAAGCAAGGTCTAGAAACTGCACATGCCAGCTTTGAGTTTTACCGTGATGGCCAGAAGCATCTACTGAAAGATGTCATGTCTTTACCAGCGCAGAACCTGAATACTTTCCAGCTGAAAGGCCAGTCTGAAAAAGCCCCAGAATGGTATGTGCCCTATCATGGCAAAAAACTGCAAGGACAAGCATTACTGGATCAGATCCAGTCTTGGGAAGAGCATGGTATCGTCGAACCGAGTCATGCCAATGCACTGCGTGAATGTATTGCCCATCCGGAATGGTTTGACCTATCCGATCGTACCACTGTTCTATTTGGAGCCGCTTCTGAAGCAGGTCCACTAACCTGGTTGTCGAAATGGAAAGCCAATATTGTCGCGATTGACCTGCCGAATACTCGTGTCTGGGGCAAGATTTTAGATACAGTAAGTCAAGGCAACGCCACTTTATATGCACCATCAGTTGAAGCGCTTCCTGCTGATACTTCACTGGAAGTTTTAAAAGAAAAACTGGGGGCTAACCTGCTCACTCAGATTCCTGAAATTGCCCAATGGCTGATTCAGTTCAAACAGGATCTGGATCTCGCGGCGATTGCTTATCTGGACGGTGAAAAGCACGTACGTGTTTCCATGGCGATGGATGCCATTATGAAATATGTCAGCAAGCAGAAAGCCAATACCAGCCTGATGTATATGTGCACCCCGACGGATGTATATGCAGTTCCAGAAGAAGTCGTTCAGGCTTCACAAAGCAAATACCAGCAGTTGTCGAAATTGGAAAGTACTTTAACCAAAGGCATTTCACTGATCTCACGCAAGCATTTTTTCCAGAAAAATAAGCAGGATCTGTTTAAGGTTGGCGATAAGTCTTATGGTGTTTGTGACTGTCTGGTCATTGAGCAAGGTCCGAACTATGCACTGGCTAAACGCATCCAGCAATGGCGTGCAACATTGGCTCGTGCCAGCGGGCAGCAAGTGAGCATCAATATCGCCCCTTCAACCACAACTTACTCTGTGACCAAGAACCCACTGCTGAAAGCTGCGTTTAATGGTGCCAGCCTGTTTGATGTAGAAGCGTTTGCACCTGAAACCACTAATGCGATTATGGCAGCCCTGTGGATTCATGACTTACGCAACTCTGAGTCTGTTGCAAATCCTGATGTACAACTCAATCACCCACTTGAATTGATGATGTCAGGCGCGAATCATGGCGGTTTATGGCGTGTGGCTTATCTGGCACGTACAGCATTGCCGTTTGCTGCGTTGTATGGTTTTGCAACGGATAAACTACCGAACGGATTGTTAGGTAAATTGAAGAAGTAATTCTTCTTAAATAGATAGATCTCTCTCTAGAGCAAGTTTTAAGGTAATACTCAAATATGGGTTAGTGAAAAAGTATTTTTACTTTACCCTCACCCCCTTGCGTAGCAATGTTACTCATCCCATAGGGAGAGGGTGTTTTCTTTGTGAAATTAATACTTCTTTTGGATCTTCAAGAAGATTCCCTCTCCTGAGCAAGCTTTAAAGCATTGCTTTAAAAGTACAGCGCAAGTGAGGGTTAGAGAGAGGTTTCAATAATTCCCCCTTGCGCAGTGGCGCTACTCGTCCCATAGGGAGAGGAATTATCATGTGATTTATTATAACTTCCAAATGGAAATTCCCTCTCCTGAGCAAGCTTTAAAGCACTGCTTTTAAAGCGCAGCGCAAGTGAGGGTTAGGGAGGGGTCATCTTTTATTTAAATCCCTCATCTCTTGCAGAAGAGGAGTACTCCTATCTTCCACAAGGAAATATAAAAATCACCCATAAAAAAACGCTGCCTAAGCAGCGTTTTTTACATCGAATCTTCTTAGAAAACTTTCAGAAGAATCCAGTACAAACCACCTGATAAACAGATCGTTGCTGGCAGTGTAAATATCCAGGCAGACAGAATTGATTTGACCATTTTAAAGTTTAGGCCCGACTTGTTCGCCACCATGGTACCTGCAACTGCAGAGTTCAGGACATGAGTGGTAGATACTGGCATACCAAAGCCATCAGCAGCAGCGATCGTAGACATGGCTACCAGTTCGGCAGACATCCCCTGACCATAAGTCATGTGCTCTTTACCGATCCGCTCACCGACAGTTACGACAATTCGTTTCCAACCCACCATGGTACCTAAACCCAATGCCAAGGCTGTTGCCACTTTCACCCAGGTCGGAATGTATTGCAGGAATGAATCCAAGTTGTCTCGATACTCATCAACGGTTTTTTCCTGAGCCTCGCTCATTGCCGGTAAAGCTTCTGCTTTGTCCAGACGTTTAAATGCTGTGGTGCTCAGGTACATGTCGTTACGGAATTCTGAAACTTGTGTTTCTGGGACATCTTTAATATTGCTGTAGCTACCGACTTTATCACCCAAATGATCTGTCAGGCTTGCCAGTGCAGGAACAACCTCAGCATTCAATTCTTTGGTTTGAATGTAGGTCGTGATGATGGCACGTGCTTTTTCGTCCGGAATATCTTCATGCTGCGGATAAATCGCATCAGCCGTTTGCGCAGACAACTGACCAAAAGACTGGATATGTGCTACATCCAGATTTTTGTTTAATGAATATGCCAAAGGTACACAACCGATCAGGATTAGCATGATCAGACCCATACCTTTTTGACCGTCATTTGAACCATGCGCGAAGCTCACACCTGTACAGGTAAAGATCAGAATGGCACGAATCAGCGGTGGTGGTGGCTTATTGCCTTCAGGTGGCTTAAACAGTTCAAGTTGCTTTCTGAAGATCTTTTTCACCAGCAGGAATAGCACTCCAGCAAAAGCAAAACCGATCAAAGGTGAAAACAGCAATGCTTTACCAACTTTCAGCACCTGTTCCATATCCACACCAGAAGCACCACCACCTGAATTCAACAGGTAGTTCATGATACCTACCCCCAGAATCGAACCGATCAGGGTATGTGAACTGGAAGCGGGAATGCCAAGGAACCAGGTACCCAAATTCCAGAGAATCGCGGCAATCAGCATGGCAAAAACCATAGCGAAACCGGCACCTGTGCCGACATTCATAATCAGCTCGACAGGCAATAATGCAATGATCCCATATGCAACAGCACCACTGGCCACCATTACCCCAAGGAAATTACAAAAACCTGCCCACATGACTGCAACCGGTGCAGACAATGCATTGGTATAAATCACGGTCGCAACCGCATTGGCCGTGTCGTGGAAACCGTTGACGAATTCGAAGCCCAGCGCAATGAATAACGCCGTGCCTAAAAGAAGCATTGAATACAGACCGATCGGTGGGACATGAGCTAAATCTGAAGTCAATTGGAAGCCGATATAGATCAGCGTGGAGATAATTAGAGTCAGAAACACCGGCATAAAAAATTTCGGTGTGGGCACATGAACATTGGCCGGCTTATCAGAAGGCGACTGTTGTGCTGAACCTAAGGGAGTTTGATTAGAATTCATGCAAGCAGGAATAGAGGATTCAAGAATCCCCATATTGTTCAGTTAAATTGTGACAATTATATGACAAAGTGCTGTCATATAAACCAGTTTTTTAGACTTTCTCGTTGCCGTTTATCCTGTAACCACCTGCTCTAAATTTTAAAAATATACAAATATAATCAATTATTTATTAAAAATAAAACGCTTGAATCGCCCAGCTTTATTCATGTTTTGCAATATATCTGATCATTCTTACCCGGCTGTCATATTTCCGAGCCTGTCATATTTGGCTAAAGATTAGCTTTGTAATATGACACTCTGATGAAAGCTGCTTACATTTTATTTTCCAGTCGTACCCTTTTATCAGAAACTTTAATTTCCAGATTTCCATCTGTTTTCAGCTTTCTATACCGGCTTGAGTTTCTTTATCAAATTTTCATATCAAGCATATCCAGCATTCTGTATAAGCGTTACAGAAAACTGCGCACTAATCTGTTAAGATTATTGCCGTTTTTGATGCTTACTGAGAAAGTTTGAATGTCCACACTTGCCACCCTAAAAGAACTTCTTGCCAAGAGAATTTTAATTATCGATGGTGCGATGGGTACCATGATCCAACGCCATAAATTGGAAGAAGCCGATTATCGTGGTGAGCGTTTTGCTGATTGGGCATACGACCTTAAAGGCAATAACGACTTACTTGTGCTGACTCAGCCACAGATTATTCAAGGCATTCACGAAGCATATCTTGAAGCCGGTGCCGATATTATTGAAACCAATACCTTTAACGGCACCCGTGTTTCAATGTCTGACTATCACATGGAAGATCTGGTTCCTGAGATCAACCGTGAAGCGGCGCGTCTTGCCAAAGAAGCCTGTGCAAAATACTCAACGCCTGAAAAACCACGTTTTGTGGCAGGTGTGATTGGGCCGACATCACGTACTACGTCGATTTCTCCAAATGTAAATGACCCTGCCTTCCGTAATATCACTTTTGACGAATTGAAAGTGAATTACATCGAATCAACCAAGGCCTTGATTGAAGGTGGCGTCGATATCATCCTGATCGAAACCGTATTTGATACTTTAAATGCCAAAGCTGCCATCTTTGCAGTGAAAGAAGTGTTTAAAGAACTGGGCACTGAATTGCCAATCATGATTTCAGGTACGATTACTGATGCATCTGGCCGTACATTAACGGGTCAAACTGCGGAAGCGTTCTGGAACTCAATGCGTCATGCAGAACCAATCTCAATTGGTTTCAACTGTGCCCTGGGTGCAGATGCCATGCGTCCACACGTAAAAACCGTGTCTGATGTGGCAGATACTTTTGTATCTGCCCACCCTAATGCCGGCTTGCCAAATGCCTTCGGTGGTTATGATGAAACTCCAGAAGAAACTGCAGCTTTCATTAAAGAATTTGCTGAAAGTGGTCTAATCAACATCACCGGTGGTTGTTGTGGTACCACTCCCGATCACATCCGCGCGATTGCTCAAGCAGTTGAGGGTATTGCTCCGCGTCAGGTCCCTGAAATTGAACCAGCATGTCGTTTAAGTGGTTTAGAGCCATTTAACATTACTAAAGATTCACTATTCGTGAACGTCGGTGAACGTACCAACGTCACCGGTTCGAAAAAATTCCTGCGTCTGATCAAAGAAGAAAACTTCGCTGAAGCACTAGATGTTGCCCGTCAACAGGTTGAAGCCGGTGCACAGATCATCGACATCAACATGGATGAAGGCATGCTCGATTCAGAAGGTGCGATGGTGCACTTCCTGAATCTGGTGGCATCTGAACCTGATATTTCTCGTGTGCCAATCATGATTGACTCATCAAAATGGGAAATCATTGAAGCTGGTCTGAAATGCGTCCAAGGTAAAGCGGTTGTTAACTCGATTTCCCTGAAAGAAGGTTATGACGAGTTTGTAGAACGTGCCCGCCTCTGCCGTCAGTACGGTGCAGCGGTGATTGTGATGGCATTCGATGAGAATGGTCAGGCAGATACAGCTGAACGTAAAAAACAAATCTGTAAGCGTTCTTATGACGTGCTGGTGAATGAAGTTGGCTTCCCGTCTGAAGACATTATCTTTGACCCGAACGTATTCGCTGTTGCAACCGGTATCGAAGAACACAACAATTATGCTGTAGATTTCATCGAAGCCACTGGCTGGATTAAACAGAACCTGCCAAATGCGATGATTTCTGGTGGTATCTCCAACGTATCGTTCTCATTCCGTGGTAATGAGCCGGTACGTGAAGCGATCCATGCGGTATTCCTGTACTACGGTATTCAGCAAGGTTTAACCATGGGTATTGTGAATGCTGGTCAGCTAGCAATTTACGATGACATCGACAAAGACCTGAAAGATGCGGTTGAAGATGTAATTCTGAACCGTAATCAGGGTGAAAGCGGTAATGAAGCAACTGAAAAATTGCTGGAAATAGCTGAAAAATACCGTGGTCAAGGTGGTGCACAAAAAGCGGAAGAAAACCTTGAATGGCGTAATGAAAGCGTTGAAAAGCGTCTTGAATATGCACTGGTTAAAGGTATTACCACTTACATCGACCAGGATACTGAAGAAGCTCGCCTGAAAGCTGTTCGTCCACTCGACGTAATCGAAGGCCCATTGATGGCGGGTATGAACGTCGTTGGTGACTTGTTCGGTGCTGGTAAAATGTTCCTGCCACAGGTGGTGAAATCTGCACGTGTCATGAAACAAGCTGTGGCATGGCTGAACCCGTACATCGAAGCGGAAAAAACCCAAGGTGAAGCCAAAGGTAAAATCCTGATGGCGACCGTAAAAGGCGACGTACATGACATCGGTAAGAATATCGTAGGCGTGGTACTGGGCTGTAACGGTTATGACGTGGTTGATCTTGGTGTGATGGTGCCATGTGAAAAGATTCTGCAAACTGCGATTGATGAGAAAGTTGACATCATCGGTTTGTCTGGTCTGATCACCCCTTCTCTAGATGAAATGGTCTTCGTTGCTAAAGAAATGCAGCGTAAAGGTTTTAACATTCCATTGATGATTGGTGGCGCAACGACTTCTAAAGCGCATACTGCAGTGAAGATTGCTCCGCAATACCAGAATGATGGCGTGTACTACACGGCTGATGCTTCTCGTGCTGTAGGTGTGGCGACTCAATTGCTTTCTGCCGAAATGAAGCCAAAACTGGCAGCAGACTATGCAGCGGATTATGAAAAAATTCGTATCCGTCTTGCCAACAAGCAACCGAAAGCAGCGAAACTGTCTTATGCTGAATCGGTTGAAAATGGTTTTAAAATCGACTTCGATAAGAATGCACCATTTAAACCAAACTTCATCGGTTCACAAACTTTCACCAACTATCCTTTAGAAACCTTGGTGGAATACTTTGACTGGACACCGTTCTTTATTTCTTGGAGTCTTGCGGGCAAATTCCCGAAAATCCTTGAAGATGAAGTCGTGGGTGAAGCCGCACGTGACCTGTATGCACAAGCACAGGCGATGTTGAAAGACATCATTGAAAATAAACGTTTCGATGCGCGTGCAACTTTCAGTATCTACCCTGCGAATCGTACCGGTTCAGATACGGTTGCAGTGACTGATGAAGCTGGCAATGTAACGCATACTTTCGAGCACTTGCGTCAGCAGTCTGACAAAGTGACCGGTAAAGCGAACTACTCATTGGCTGACTTTATTGCGCCTAAAGATGTGGCTCAGGATTATCTGGGTGGCTTTACCGTTTCAATCTTCGGTGCGGAAGAGCTGTCTCAGGAATATAAAGCCAAAGGTGATGACTATAATGCGATTATGGTTCAAGCCTTGGGTGACCGTTTTGCGGAAGCCTTTGCAGAGCATCTGCACCAGCGCATCCGTAAAGAGTTCTGGGGCTATCAGGCTGACGAAACTCTGGATAATGATGAATTGATCAAAGAGAAGTATGTCGGCATCCGTCCTGCGCCGGGCTACCCTGCTTGTCCTGAACATTCTGAAAAAGCGCCACTCTTTGACTGGTTAGGTACGACTGAGAAGATGGGTACTTACCTAACTTCTAGCTTTGCAATGTGGCCACCTTCATCAGTCAGTGGTTTCTACTATGCGAACCCTGAAACTGAATACTTTAACGTAGGCAAAATCTCTGGCGATCAGCTGGAAGATTATGCAAAACGTAAGGGCTGGACACTGGATGAAGCAAAACGCTGGTTAGCGCCAAATCTGGATGATTCAGTGGTTTAATCCCCCTCGATCCCCCTTTTTCAAAGGGGGAGGAATCGATTCGTATCGAATATAAAAAATCCCCTCGAGTGAGGGGATTTTTTTGTTTTTTAAATCTCCCCTAACCCCTCTTTTTCAAAGAGGGGAATTTCACGTTTTAATTTAATTACATAACAGCTCCTCCCTTTTTAAAGGGAGGTTGGGAGGGATTTTTTATCACCTAAAAAACTTTTCATTCTAGAAGCCACTAATCTTTGTTTATAAACAACCCTAGCAACATTTTCTATTAACTTTACATATGAAATAAATACTTCAGAATCAGCAAAATAGTTCGGATAAGCTTGTTTAATGCCATCAACAGCATCAGAAGACACCAACGCTACAATCCAATCAGGATTTGCCTGTAAAGTTGATTCATATAAAGTGTATTGTTCTGAAGCTTTTGAATGTTCTTTTTTTTCAAAAAATTCATGTTGAACTGACTTAGTTCGTAAATTAAGCCTTAATAAATAAAATCCCTGTTGGACTGACTTCTTAGATAGTTCTCCATGAATAAATTTTATCGAGTCTGCAAAACTTCTAAAACTATATTCGATAGTTATATGATTACTCAGAACTTGATTAAATAATTCAGCTATTTCTATACATTCATTTGCAATATTTTGATTTTTTAATGCTTTAGTTAAATACTCTTCTATTAGATCTTTTTGGCTATTTTTAGCGAATGAATCCAAAGATTCTATATAATGAAATTGACTACTTACTAGTTTGAAAAATCTAGCCCACTCATCAAGACCATTCGTAAATTTCAAATTATTATTACTAAATATATCTACTATCTCTATACTTGTTGCCCAACTATGTTGCAATTGCGTGCGAAGTTGGACTTCAACACTTCTTAAAATATTTTCTGAATTTTTAAATTTCCCAATAACATGTATTCCTCTATAACCATCTGGCTTAGGATTTTCTAAATAATTTTTAAAACGTACCTCTCCACTTTCTCCACAAAAGTCTGAGTGTTTTTTTAGTTTTGAAAGTACCCTATTTACATCTTTAATATTTTTTAGGACTACCCGAATTCCGCCAATATCCTGCATGTTTTTTAGACTCATCCTACTAAATCTAGAAAGCTTGCGAATTATTGAATCAGCTCTTTTAATTCTTCTAGCAATAAATACATTTCTATATGAAGAATTCATAACAGCTTTTACTGTTTTTTCCGCATTGTCTAATGCAACAACATGACTATCCCTCCAAAAAGTTAATATTTTCAATGTATCCACTTTTAGCTTATGACTCTTATCATTCGCAAGTTTCTTTAA
Source organism: Acinetobacter sp. YH12235 (assembly GCF_013417705.1). Taxonomy (NCBI): domain Bacteria; kingdom Pseudomonadati; phylum Pseudomonadota; class Gammaproteobacteria; order Moraxellales; family Moraxellaceae; genus Acinetobacter; species Acinetobacter sp. YH12235. The sequence goes on from NZ_VPDL01000029.1 coordinate 9,933, forward strand.
ATCTTCACCAGCTTTTTCTACTTGATTATTTGAATAATTCATCTAAATTTATTTCTTTTGTAATATTTTTAAATTATATATTTATTAATTCAAATTTTGAATAATCAAGTTTAGTACTGCATCCAACTCTTTCAAAACCTGCCCATTATCAAACCTCAATACTTTCAACCCAAGTTGAGCCAAAGCTTCATCCCGAATCCGATCTGCTTCCAAACCATCATCAGTAAAGTGCTGGCTACCATCACATTCAATCACCAAATTGGCAGCAGGACAGTAAAAATCTACGATGTAATTCAAAATTGGCTTTTGCCGATAAAACTGTAAACCTAGAATTTGCTTATTACGAAGTCGTGACCATAACAGCTTTTCAGCATCTGTCAGGTTGTTGCGTAAATCACGCGAAGCTTGTTTTAAGTTTTTATTATAGGGCTTCATTTTTATTCTCTTTTATTTTTAATCTCCCCTAACCCCTCTTTTCCAAAGAGGGGGGACTCCATGTAAACAAATAAATTACGTGACAGCTCCTCCCTTTATTAAAGGGAGGTTGGGAGGGATTTAATTTATCAAATATGCGCCCCTTTTCTCACCCATCAATCCTCGACTGTTCGTTTTTACACTTTTAAGTCTGCAAAAATCATCACTTTCATGAATAATAGACCAATAAAATTATCTCGCAAATCAATGACTATTGGTGTTCCAATGAAGAAACTCATGAACGGTGCTGAAAACATCGTTGTCGAAATGTGCAAAGGCTTTGTCCTGGCACATCCAGAACTGGCATTTAATGAATCTTATAAAATCATTTCCCGAAAAGAAAAACACCAAAATGTCGCCCTGATCAGTGGTGGTGGTAGCGGTCACGAACCTGCTCATGCCGGCTTTGTTGGCCAAGGTATGCTAGATGCTGCTGTATGTGGTGACGTATTTGCCTCACCTTCACAAATTCAGGTCTATAAAGCCTTGCAGCAAGTCGCGACGGACAAAGGTGTCCTGATGATTATCAAAAACTATTCTGGCGATATGATGAATTTCCAGAATGCCGCTGCATTAGCAACTGAAGATGGCATCAAGGTTGATTACGTAAAAGTCGCAGATGACATCGCAGTAAAAGACAGCCTATATACAGTTGGTCGTCGTGGTGTTGCTGGTACAATCTTCGTGCATAAGATTGCCGGTGCTGCTGCCTCTAAAGGGTATGAACTTGCTCGCGTGAAAGAGCTGGCTCAAAAAGCTGCGCATAACGTGATTAGCCTTGGTTTTGCCTATACCTCTTGTACCGTTCCAGCTAAAGGCACACCAACATTTACTTTAGCTGATGATGAAATGGAATACGGCGTCGGTATCCACGGTGAACCGGGGATCCGTCGTGAAAAGATTCTGCCTTCTAAAGAACTAGCTCAGCGCATTGTCGATGACCTATTTCTGGATCGTCCAAACCTGACTGAAGTTGCAGTTCTAGTAAATGGCTTTGGTACAACACCACTGCAAGAATTGTATGTGTTCAATAATGATGTATGTGAACATCTGGCAAGTAAAGGCATCAAAATTTACCGTACCTTTGTCGGCAACTACATGACCAGTATCGACATGGCAGGTGCATCAGTTTCGCTACTAGCTGTGGATGATGAACTGAAAACTTATCTGGATGCAGAAGCCAATACCCCCGCATTTAAAATGGATGGTTCACCTGCACTGCCATTTGAGTTTGCTGCCAAAGACCAAGCTGCTGTACGCACAGTAAATACAGATGTTGAAACACATCCTGAACATGCTGTGATTGCCAATGAACAATTCACCATTGAAAACATGCGCTATGTGGTGGATGTGATGAGTGCCTGTATCATTAAAAATGAAGTGCCTTTCTGTGAGCTGGATGCCCATGCAGGTGACGGTGACTTCGGGATGAGTGTGGCTAAAGGCTTTAAACAACTGAAACGTCAATGGCATGAACTGGTTCAAGCTGAACAGATGGATGACTTCTTACTCAATTGTTCAATGATCATCATGGAACATTGTGGCGGTGCATCTGGTCCAATCTGGGGTTCTGCTTTCCGTGCAGCAAGCAAATCGATTAAAGGTAAAAACACGTTAACCGTGGCAGATTTTGCTGACATACTACAAGCTGCTGTTAAAGGCATTCAGATTACAGGCGAACGTTCATTTGGCCGTGGTGCAGTCGTGGGTGACAAAACCCTGATTGATGCTCTGGTTCCATGTGCAGATTCTTGGTCAGCGAATACTGACAAGACCTTTAAAGAAAACTTTGTTCTAGGTGCGCAAGCAGCAGTTCAAGGTGCGGAATCAACCAAAGACATCGTGGCTCGTATGGGTCGCGCAGGAACTGTGGGTGATCGTAGTCTGGGTTATCCAGATGCTGGTGCGCATGGTTTAGGTGTGATCTTTACTGATATTGCTGAGCATATTAAATAAGATTATATGATGTAAAAAAGCCTCGAAATTTTTCGGGGCTTTTTATTTATATTCTTACTCCAATCCTCTCTTGCGCTTCCTTTAAAGCAGCACTCCAAACTCTACAATTTGCGTATAGTGGTAGCTAATCACTATATCAATCAAGATACAAGCAGCACTGCTGCGCAAGGGAGAGGTTATTCATACTTTTCCAAAAACTTCTCCAACTCCTCCGTCACCACCACCCTTTTTCTACCCTTCAACTGATCTTTATCCAGCAAACCTTCTGAGTCTACAACCAATACTTTATGCCCATCCTGTTTTAAACGATCCACGCCTTCAAACAGCATTCGGGCACCGACATCATGCATGAGAGTGAGATTGGTTAAATCGAGAATAATGGTACTTTTACCTTCCGGTTCATCCTGCAAGATTCGTAGCAGCATTTCAGACTCGGTAAATTGCAACACGCCACGCAGTTCATACACCACGACGTTATTCTTTTTCCCCACTGTGTAACGACTTTGCAGAATGGTCTGTGCTGACGGCGTACCTTCCATGAGATGCAGTCCCATATCGTGCGACAGATTTTCAAAGATTCTGACACCACGCACACTGTTACCATGCTCATCAATCTTTGGTGAAAATACTGCAATCCCCACTTGCCCTGGCAGTACTCCAATAATGCCACCTGCCACGCCACTCTTGGCTGGAATACCGACTGTAGTCAACCAGTCACCTGCAGCATCGTACATACCGCAGGTCAGCATGACACTGAGCAATTGCCGGACTAAAGCCCGATCCAGCATACGTTTCCCTGTCTTGGGATGCACACCACCATTGGCCAATATACTGGTGATCACGGCTAGATCTTTGACGGTGACCTTAATTGCGCACTGCTTAATATAGCCATGCACGATTTCTTTAGGATCTTCGTCTAGCACACCAACAGTACGCAGCATGTAACCAATCGACATGTTACGAAAAGCTGTTTTAATTTCCGAATTATAAACTTGCTCATCAAAAGACAATTCCCGTCCTGCCAGTCCACTAAGAAAACGGCGTAACTGTTCAGCACGTGATACCGTTTTCTTGGCAGGAATCAGGGAATGTGTAGTAATCGCGCCAGAATTAATCATCGGGTTTTTGGGAATATTGCGTTCTTTTTCCAACGAAATCTGGTTAAAGGCCTCTCCCGAAGGTTCCACACCTACTTTTTCCAGTACCTGTTTTAGCCCTAGCTCCTTGATTGCCAGCGCATAGGCAAAAGGCTTGGAAAGAGACTGCATGGTAAATTCAACGTCATCATCCCCGGCAGAATAGATGGTTCCATCTACGGTCGATAGCGCAAGTCCGAGCTTGTCAGGATTAACCGACGCGAGTTCAGGAATGTAATCTGCCAGCGCGCCTTTTTTATTGTCATGGCAAGCAGAAAGCACATGATTCAAATAATCCGGTACCGGCGTTTTCATGGCAAATGCTCCCATCTCAATCTTTTATATCATTTTTATTAAAACTGAATACTGACGGCGGTTTTGCTACTTTTATGCAGTTTTATGTTGTGAAAATGGGATATGGACAAAAGGGATAGTAAAAATAGATGACTTAATTGGATAAGATAAGAAATCTTAAAAAAAAGAAATAAAAAAGATGAGCACATTATTTTCAGATTACAGGTCTATTTCTATGGAGCAATAAACCTGTAACCGATGACAACCAGCTTGATCTTGCAAGCAGATTATTTCACCTTAGTTTTGCGAATCATCTTATACAACACCTTTGGCGATAGACGTGAAACTAAAACACCCAGTTTTTCTTTAGAGCCACCCACCACAATATATTCTTCACCACGTTTCAACGCTTCTACAGTCTGACGGGCAAAATCAGCCGGCTCCAGACCGTTTTCAATTGCTTCATCCTGCTTGGCCTGAGGTTTACCTTCCCCATTTAAGGCATTAAAAGACACATTGGTTTTAATAAAGCCCGGGAAAATCACGGATACCTGAATACCCTGATCTGCCATTTCAGCACGCAGGCTGTTGGCCCACATATGAATCGCGCCTTTGGCTGCTGAATAAGACGCCCGATATTGAGTTCCAAGTAGACCGGCCACACTGGAAATAAAGACAATCCGGCCAGATTTCTGTTTTAAAAACGTTGGTAAAACTGTTTTGGTAAAAAACACCTGAGAGAAATAATCGACTTCCATAATGGCGCGTTCAGTCTGCATGGTGGTTTCCTGAATCAGGGCACGCTGGCTGAGTCCGGCATTATTGATCAGCCAGTCAATGCGGCCTTTCTCACTCAGCACCTGTTCATAAGCCGTGCGTACCTGACTTTCATCAGTAATATCAGCTACGACTGAGATGTGCTGATCAGGATTTACCAGTCCTGAACGGACTTTTTCCAGTTCTTCCAAACGTCGCGCGGTCAATACTATCTGTGCACCTTGTGCAGCACATTCTTCAGCCAGTGCCTTACCAATTCCTGAAGATGCTCCGGTAATCCAGACTACTTTTCCCTGTAAATTTTCTAGTTTTGCCATTAAATCCTGTCACCTTCTTTATATGAATATGTTCCTGGCGGTATTTCATCTTCCAGAAATGCCAACAACTGCTCAAAATAATAACTCATGGTATCCGCATCATAGAGGCTACCAAGTTTATCAAAACGTTTATAACCCAGTTGTGTAGTCAGGTGAATCACACCATTCAATGTTTTATCGACTACCACATTAAATTTCAGCATCTTTTTCGGTTCACGCACCAGATGCGTCACACCCTGATCCACTACCTGAATAAAAGCTTTCAATGCTGGTGATACATACTGATTATTGCCACCTTTCATTTGCTCCACACAGCCCAGCAGTTCCGTGATCAGCATGCGTTCTACCGGATAGCGAACAAAATATCCGTCCTCATTTTCATGGGTCATTTTGTACAGATAGTTCACCATAGGAATCAGTCGGTCATTACCAAAAAACGAAACTGACCATGGCATATATTTGCGAGTCGTTTCTAAAATCTGTTGAATGACTTTTTCAGATTCCTGATCTGGGGAGCTTGAGAGCTGCACCACACGGCCAAAAATCTGGTCAATAATTTCACAGGCAATATCGGCCAGATTTTCACCGAGCAGTTTGGCCAGGCTTTCCTGCTCACCGGCATTAAATCGGGAATGCAGGTCTTTAAAGCGTTGATGGGTATCGGGGTGAATCTTGAGAGAAATGCTATAGCTCATCTTGTTATCCTTTTTTTAATCGTCTGCGATGAGTCGCGTTTTTATCAATCTATCATACGTTGAGTTCAGGCAACTGCCAATTGGCGAAAGTTTGCTTTTGGTTAAGCTGCCGCATGCCTTGATTTTTTTGCTACAATAGATGCAATTTTTTATCCACTTTTGATCTGTTTAGACTATGACTGATTCAGCGCAAAATATTGCTACGACCTACGATCCGACCGAGATCGAGAAAAAATGGTACCAAACCTGGGAAGAGCGCGGTTACTTCAAGCCGTCTCAAAAAGGTGAATCATTCTGTATCATGATTCCGCCGCCAAACGTCACTGGTAGCTTGCACATGGGTCATGGTTTTAACAATGCCATCATGGATGCCTTGACTCGTTATAACCGTATGTCAGGCAAAAATACCTTATGGCAGCCAGGTACTGACCATGCGGGGATCGCAACTCAGATGGTTGTTGAGCGTCAGTTAGGTGCTCAAGGCGTAAGTCGTCATGATTTGGGGCGTGAGAAGTTCATCGAAAAAGTCTGGGAATGGAAAGAACAGTCTGGCGGTAACATTACCCGTCAAATCCGTCGTTTGGGTTCTTCAGTAGACTGGTCACGTGAACGCTTCACCATGGATGAAGGTTTATCCAACGCGGTTAAAGAAGTATTCGTGAAACTGCATGAAGAAGGCCTGATTTACCGCGGCAAACGTCTGGTGAACTGGGACCCTAAACTGCAAACCGCCCTGTCTGACCTTGAAGTAGAATCTGATAAAGAAGAACAAAGCTCATTGTGGCACTTCAAATATTTCTTTGAAGATAAATCGCTTCGCACTCAAGATGGCAAAGACCATATTGTCGTTGCAACCACTCGTCCAGAAACATTACTCGGTGATACTGCGGTTGCGGTCAACCCTGAAGATGAGCGTTATGCACATCTTGTCGGTAAAAATATCGTTTTGCCTATTACTGGCCGTACCGTTGCCATTGTTGCTGACGAATATGTAGAAAAAGAATTCGGTACAGGCTGTGTGAAAATTACGCCTGCGCACGACTTCAATGACTATGAAGTGGGTAAACGCTGTGGTCTGGCACTAATCAACATCTTCAACAAAAATGCTGAAGTTCTGGCTGAGTTTGAGTACATTGCGAAAGCCGGCGAACAGATTTCTAAAACCATCCCTGCACCAGCAGACTACATTGGTTTAGAACGTTTTGAAGCACGTAAGAAACTGGTTGAGCAAGCGGAAGCTGAAGGCTGGTTAGATCAAATCCAACCTTATACCCTGAAACCACCGCGCGGTGACCGTTCAGGCGTGATCGTTGAGCCACTTCTAACAGACCAATGGTATGTGAAAATTGCGCCACTGGCTGAACCTGCTATTGAAGCGGTTAAAGATGGCCGCATCAAGTTCGTTCCTGAGCAGTACAGCAACATGTACATGTCATGGATGAACAACATTCAGGACTGGTGTATCTCGCGTCAATTGTGGTGGGGTCACCGTATTCCGGCTTGGTACGATGCTGAAGGCAATGTATTTGTAGGTCGCAATGAAGAAGAAGTTCGTGCGAAACACGGTATTGCACCTGAAGTTGAATTGAAACAGGACGAAGATGTACTGGATACCTGGTTCTCTTCTGGTTTGTGGACATTCTCAACATTAGGCTGGACTGGCGACGAAGCGAAAGATAAAGAAAACTATTTCTTGAATACTTTCCACCCGACTGATGTTCTTGTCACTGGTTTCGACATCATTTTCTTCTGGGTTGCCCGGATGATCATGATGACCATGCACTTCATGAAAAATGAAGATGGCACACCACAAGTACCATTCAAAACTGTGTATGTACATGGTCTGGTACGTGATGGCGAAGGTCAGAAAATGTCTAAATCTAAGGGTAACGTACTTGATCCATTAGACCTGATTGATGGTGTTGATCTGGAAACCTTGGTACAAAAACGTACTTTCGGTCTGATGAACCCTAAACAGGCAGCGAAGATTGAAAAATCAACCCGTAAAGAATTCCCAGAAGGTATTCAGGCTTACGGTACTGACGCGGTTCGTTTCACATTCTGTGCACTTGCCAACACTGGCCGTGACATCAAGTTCGACATGAAACGTGTTGAAGGTTACCGTAACTTCGCCAACAAAATCTGGAACGGTACACGTTTCGTGATGATGAACGTGGAAGGTCAAACCGTTGGTCAAACTGCACGTCCTGATCTGTGGGAATTGCCTGAACAATGGATCGTAAGCCGTCTGCAAAAAGCAGAACAAGCGGTTCAGCAAGCATTCGCGACTTACCGTCTTGATCTTGCTGCTCAAGCGATCTACGAATTTATCTGGAATGAATACTGTGACTGGTATGTCGAGCTGACCAAACCGGTTCTGAATGATGAAAACGTATCTGAAGAGCGTAAAGCTGAAGTTCGTCGCGTATTATTGGCTGTGATGGAAGCGTCTTTACGTCTTGCTCACCCAATCATGCCGTATCTGACTGAAGAAATCTGGCAAACGCTTGCGCCTAAACTTGGTATCGCTGGCGAAACCATCATGCTGGCTCAGTACCCTGTTGCAGATGAAGCGAAGATCAACGAACAGGCTGAAGCAGACATGCAATGGCTACAAGGTTTGATCGGTGCGGTACGTAATATCCGTGGTGAGATGGGTCTAGGTAATGCACGTTTATTACCTGTACTTTTACAGAACACCACTGAAGCAGAAAAAGCACAAATTTCTCGTATTGAGCCGTTGTTTAAAGCATTGGCGAAAGTTGAGAGCATTACCTTCTTGGCGGATGGTGAACAACCACCATTGTCTTCTTCTTCTGTAGTCGGCCATGTGTCTGTATTTGTTCCAATGAAGGGTTTAATTGACCCGAAAGCGGAATTGGGTCGTTTACAAAAAGACTTAGACAAGGTTCAAAAGCAGCATGACCAAATTGCAACTAAACTTAGCAATGAAGGTTTTGTGGCAAAAGCCCCTGCTGCTGTGGTTGAAGGCGAGAAAGTAAAACTTGCTGAGTTTGCTGATCAGTTAGCGAAGATTAAAGCGAATATGGAGCAAATTGCGGCGCTTTAATGTGTTGTTAGTTTGATCTAATTTGTAGTATAAAGGGCTGATTATTCAGCCCTTTATTATTTTTATGAATACTAAAAGCGAAAGTTGGTTAGTTAAAAAAATTAAATATTTTGAAAGTAATTACCATCATATTTACAAAAACTATGAAGCCCTATTTTTCTTTATTTTAAGTATCTTTTTTCTATCCGGTTTTACTCATCTAAAAGATAATATAATAAAATTGTGGTCATCATTAGACCTCTTGCGAAAGTAAAAACTGCCTCAATATAGATTTCATGAAATATCAGAAATTAAATCGTTTTTCAGATTCTGAATTCCAGCGCTTGGTTGGTGTACCTCGAGCAGTTTTTAGTGAAATGGTCGAAGTTTTAAAAGAAGCAGAATCACTTAAAAAGAAATTAGGGCGTCCTCATACTTTAGCTATAGAGGATCAATTATTATTAACACTCAATTACTTACGGAGCTACAACACCCAATTGGAATTGGCGGCAAATTACCATATCGCTGAAAGTAATGTGAATCGAACTATTAAAAAGGTTGAAGATGCATTAATGAAATCAAGACGTTTTACCCTGCCAAAACGAAGCATTACCACAGCAGACGAACAATTTAACTGGGTAATTATTGATGCGACAGAATGTTTAATAGAACGCCCGAAAAAAAAATCAGAGTAAGTTCTACAGTGGTAAAAAGAAGAAACATACGTTAAAAGCCCAAGTGATCTATCATCCGAAGAGCAAACAAATCATAGGAGTAGATATATCGTCTGGCAGTCAGCATGATATTAAATTGGCAAGAAAAACAGTTAAGAAATTCAAACATTGTGACTATGTTATGACCGATTTAGGGTACTATGGGTTAGAGCAAGATGGCTTTAAATTATTGATGCCAATAAAGAAAAAGAAGAATTTACCCTTATTTGATGCTGAGACAAATTACAATAAAATGATTGGAAAAATACGAGTTGTAATCGAACACATTAACAGTCAATTGAAAAGATTTAGAATACTAAGTGAACGCTATCGAAATAGACGGAAAAGATTCGGTTTACGCATTAACTTAATCGCTGCACTGGTAAACCGGATGAACTTGCAATAATGACTTTCGCAAGAGATCTATTATTTAATAAAGATGAAGAATTTTCTGATTTAATTCAATATATTGTTGATATTTTATCGTCAGTTTCCTTTTATGTAATTTTATTCTTTTTTATTATTTCATATTTCATTACTAAAAAAATTACCCGTCAATCACATAGTCAAGAAACAGAAATTGAGCGACTAACAATCGAATTAACACAGAGCAATAGAGCGGCATCCGAAATTAAAAATCAATTAAATGAAGCAGAGGAAGCTATTGATGAATTAAAAAATAGTAATTTAACAACCTCATTTGAAATAGGTAGTAAATTTATAGCTTATATTTTTACGAAATTTGGTCTGACTTCTAGAGAAAGAGTTAGTTTATATCTTAAAACTAATGGTCACTTTATTTTGGCTGCACGTTATTCTTTAGACTCAAGATTTGCTGAAGTTCATCGTAAAGAATTCTCGATTGAGCAAGGTGTTATAGGAGAGTGCTGGAGGCTAAACAGACGTATTCTGAAACATCTACCTAAAAATGATGCTCCTTATATAAAAGAAACTGTCAAACAAAATTTTACTGAAGCAGAAATTAAAAGTTTTACAATGAAAAGTAGAAGCTTGATTGCCATACCTATTCATAGGGATAATTTTGAGCTAATCGGTGTAATGGTTGTTGAATCTACTAAAGAGCAATGGGATTTTGATGAAGATGGTACGCTAACCGATGAATATCATACTCTATTCAGACAATTCCTTATACACTATGAAAAAACTATAAATGCATGTCAAAGGGAGGTTGTAGAATGACTAACTCTCTAACTGATTTAATCAAATACTTTTGCAGCAAATACCCTCATGCTCAAGAGTTATCTAAAGCACGTTTAACAAAAATGATCTATTTAGCTGATTGGGAAAATTATCAGGTAAATAAAGAACAAATTTCTAATATTAATTGGTATTTTGATAATTTTGGACCTTATGTAACTGATGTTATCGATGCTGCTTATACGGATCCTGAAATCAGAGTTGTATCGACAAGAACAATCTACGGAACAGATAAAACACTGATTGAATATAAAGGTGAACCTCCAAGATTAGATGAAAATACAACCTCTATCTTGGATAAAGTTATTGATGAGACTAAGCCATTATCGTGGAAAAGCTTTATTGACTACGTATACTCAACCCCTCCTATAAAGCAATCTACTAGATACAACCACTTAGATTTTGCCAATTTCAGTTAACCCTCACCCCAGACCTCTCCCATAGGGAGAGGGAGCGTCATTTGAATTAATGCTTGCATGGATTTAGTAATGAAATTCCCTCTCCTTTTAGGAGAGGGTTAGGGAGAGGTGTTTTTACTTTTAAGCCCTAAACACACTTTCCATAAATCATCTAATACATCATCAGTTTCTAACAACACTTCATTATTCCAATACCTCACAACTCTCAAACCCAAAGCCTCTAAACACTTGGTTCGTTCAGCGTCATATTCTTTTCCCTCATCCGTTCCATGTTGACTACCATTTAACTCAATCACCAAACCAATTTCATGACAGTAAAAATCCACAATATAAGGCTCAATCACATGCTGACGACGAAATTTAAGATTCATAAAACGTTTGGCACGAAGGATTTGCCACATGAGGTGCTCAGCATCGGTGGCAGTGTGGCGCATGAATTTGGCGAAAATTAAAAGTTGAGGATCAAGCTTTTTGTTCATGGTATTTTTTATTTTTTGTGAGATTAGCAGATTTTATAACCTCTCCCCAAGGAAGAGGTAGAAAAACCTTAAAGCATCCCACGCCTTAAAAACATCTCTAATCCACTTACCTTTTTGATATACATCAGGCGTTCTTTTTCGACCTTAATCTGCTGCTTGATAGTGGAAGTATCTTCATCAATCTGTTTATACAGATCAGCAATTTGAACCTTACCTTTTGCCTTTTTGACTGCAATTCTGGTTTTTGATGACCAGACCAATCGATTGATCAATGCATCAATCTGCTCTTGTAACTTCTGGCTCTCCACATCCAAAGCCAGTTGATACAGCTTGACTTGCTCTGCACTTAAACTCTTTTGCGAAGGATCTCGATCTTGCTCAATCTGAAGCTGCATTTTTAATAAGACAAACAAATCCTGTTCTGCATAGGCTTCGTTGGCACGCTGCAACAATTCAGTTTTTTTAATCTTTTTTACATCATTCGCTTCACGATCCGGATGAATCGCTGCAGCAATCTTTAAATATACAGATTTCACTGACTGCTCTGCCATTGCGGCTGCCTGTTTCTGCTTTTCCTGCTGGCGTTTTAGTTTGGCCTGCTCGCGGATTTGCTGAAAATGATCAGAAGCCCATTCTTCAAATCCCTCAGCATCTGCCGGATCTGGGATATTTTCATTCTTAAAGAATCTTTCCAGTTCATTGGTCTTTTTTTGGCTTTTTCTGAATTGGGCATGTTCAGCACGCTGCTGATAATAGGTGAAGATTTCATTTACCTTATTGGCTTCTTGCGCTGACATCGCCTGAGAATCTTGCAGATAATCTGCCAGGTATTGAATCTTCTCATCCAGTACTACCAACTCGGCCTTGGTAAAATCTGTTTCCTGCAAGTGGTTCCAGAGCTGTTCGAGCTGCTCAAACACAACACCATGCAATTCATGATAGACCGGCATGAAAGTTTTATGCGTATATTGCTGTAGGTCTTCTTCAGCCTGTTGCCATTGTTTTAACTCCAGCTTCTGCTGTTCGATTTTATCAATCAGACGATCCAGCTTCTTCTGCTGTGGCGAAAGCGCTGTGAATGGCTGGATCATGGTTTTTAAGTCAAAGAGCATGGCAGCAGAAAGACCCAAGGAAATCTAATCTATATTAATTCGTTCAGCTTTCGCCACAAAGTTCTTTTGACCTTAGGCTATTGAAATTTGTATCAGAATTAAAAAAAGCAGAACTAAGTCAGCTTTTTCATCCAGATTTTTGTTATTCCAGTACCACACGGCCATTTAAGGCCTGCACTGGACGGTTATTTGGATGACCCATTAACTTGGAAAATTCTGAAATCTGTGTCGCAGAGGCCTGTTGGATCTCTTTCAAAATCAACCAGCGCACACCTTCAGAACATGGTGGTGTCGTCAGCGAACCACTAAAGCGGTAATAATCCAGATTCTTAGGCAACATCTCATTTACAGGTTGCGGAGTTTTCAAGACGACTTTTTCACCTTGCTTTTTCGGCAAGCGATTCCACATACGTTTAAGCATCGGATTTTCTGTACCCTGCGCAAACATCATCGCCACTACAGCAAGTTCACCTTGAGTATTGGCATGGACAAAATGAATCTCTAGAGGATAGCTCTTGCCTTTAATTAGGTTCTCACTTGGGCTATGTAGATGAAACTGTTTCAGCACAAAAGTTTCACCATCCAGCTGTAATTCTCTGCCTTGAGCAAAGTCTACCTGAACGGTATGACCTTTATTTTCAATTGTGTGAATCATGGTGTTATAGCTAAACTTGAGCGGTTCCAGTTCGGCTTTGACTGTTCGCTCGATATTGATTGGTGACTGGTTCAGTCCATTACAGGCTGAATATTTCTGGTTTAGAGTCGACCATTGTTCAGGCTGATCATAGTTCCAGTCTGCATCTGCAAATACCGCTGTACTTAAGCTCATAACCGTTAAAAGCGTGAATATCTTTTTCACAATACATCCTTTCTTGGAAGTCAAAATCAATATTTTTAATTTAAAAAACAGATTTTTAGCTTGATCTAATCGCTATATTTTTCAGGGCACAACATACAGAAATTTATAATTATCAAGTTATTTGATTACAAATCATTAAATAGTTCTCATTATTCCTAGGAAATTGCTCAGATTTTATCTTGATATATTTCAGTAGGATATTATTTGTACTGATTAAAAATCACACAGAGTAAAATGTGAACTGGTTCAAATTTAATCTGTTGAATAATCAATCAATATTTACATGAAATATCTATCTTATTTTCTTAAAATCGCTATATCTTTCACTCATAGCAATCACATTCAAAAAACATAATTTATTTTTATTCAAAAACTTACACAATTACAGCAGCAAACTAACAGCCGAGATTGATAGACTCGTAACAAAGAGTGATCTGGAATAATAACAATGGACTGGGCCACCATATTTATAAATGATACGACCTGGGAATTTGCCACAGAAATTTTGCTGCGCTGTGTAGTGATGTACGCGATGATTATCCTGTTTCTGCGGCTGACAGGTAAACGTGGGGTACGACAACTTTCGATCTTTGAAGTCACCATCATTCTTGCTTTGGGTTCCATTGCTGGCGATCCGATGTTTACAGAAGATCTCCCCTTGATCCAGGCAGCGCTGATCATGTCGGTGATCATTTTTCTGTATCGCCTCACCACCTGGCTCATGATGAAATTTCAATGGTTTGAAGACCTGCTCGAAGGCAAACCGATTCATATTGTGGAAGATGGTTTACTGGTCATTGATGAAATTAAAAAAGGCAAAATGTCTCATGATGAATTCTTTGCTGAAATGCGTCAGCAAGGCATTGAACATTTGGGTCAGGTACGCTTGGGTTTACTGGAAACTGACGGTAAATTTAGTATTTTGTATTTCCATCCAGATGATGTTCGGCATGGGCTCCCGCTTTTCCCTAAATCCTGCTGCATTGTCAAAGAAGTCAGGCCAGAAGAGCTTTATGCCTGTATTTATTGCGGTCAAGTCCAGTATTTAAAAGAAGCGGAACAGACTTGTCCGCGCTGTCACTCTCACCAATGGGCAAAAGCCATGAATAGCCACCGGATTACTTAAAGCTGCTTAAGCCGCTGCAAATGATCAAAGATTTCTGGTAATTGCTGAATCTTATATTGAATATGTCCGGCATCGGGATGGAAACCTTGCATCCATAAAGCATGCATACCTGCGGCTGTTGCGCCTTGAACATCATTGACAGGATGATCACCAATATAAAGACATTGTTCTGGCTGTACGCCTAAACGCTCTGCGGTAATCTGGAAAATTTCCGGTTGCGGTTTATTAAAGCCGACCAGACCTGAACTGATAATCTCATCAAAATAATCTGCAATACCTAAAACGCGAATGGTATTTAATCGGGTGTCATGGCCGCCATTGGATACAATGGCCAAGCGATAACCTTCAGTTTTAAGCTGTTTTAATACTTGCCCTGCTTGCGGCATCTCTACGGCGAAACGTCCAAACTCGCTGAACCAGAACTGCGCTAGCTCCTCTAGATCTGGTGGAGTTAACCAAGATAATTCCTGCAACAATGCATATGCACCTGAAGCGCCAATACTGCCATGGGTCAGCAATTCCTTTTTCGGATAACCGCCATTATCAATGCGTCGTACAATCTCAATAATTTTCTCAAGTTCAACCTGTGCTAGTGCCGAAGTATAATACTCCGCCAGATAACGGCTATAGGCCTGTGTCGTCAGGTCACGGTGCGTCAAGGTATTGTCGAGATCAAATAAAACGGCTTGAATAGGCATAATTTTCAAAACGAAATGCTGAAACTTTCAATCATGTTAACAGTCCGAAACTTGTTAGATCAGACATAAAATTGCTAAGTTTTGTTGTTTTGAGCATAAAAAGTGATGCTGAAGTACCGCTTTTTGATAGGAAAATAAAACTCTCAATTAGGATTTGTATTTTAAGCCTGTACAAAAATCCTTATGCTTTATTAAAAATAACCTTTCTCCTAAAGTATTGATATAAAAAATCCCACCAAGTGGTGGGATTTTTTATTTAGCTTCACATCATCAATTAGAAGCTATATTTGCTCATTAAACCAATACGGTTATCTTTGAATTTTCCATTATTAAAGGTTTTACGCTCACCGTTGACATACTCAACACCAAACTCAAGCGGTTTAACTGGTGAATACACCAAGTTTAACCAAGCTTGTTGTACCTCTTTGTTTGCAGTAGGATTGAGGTCTGCATAGTCTGAGTCTTTATCGGCAAACAATGCACCATAACCAAGTGATGTTTTTAAGTTAGATAAAATGCTGTACGTTAAGCCCGTTTGTACCGCCCAAATTTCATTTTGTTCAATATTACGGTTACCTTCATCATCTACGAATGCAGCATTGGCATTGGTACCATACAAAATACCGTTTACACCTTTGGTATAGCTGACATCCAGCGTCGCTTTTAAAGGATCAAGTACTTGATACGTTGTACCTGCTGCTAGACCCCAACCTGCTTTACGTTTATTAGTGTCTTCATCTTTATAAACTTCAACTAAAGCACGCGCAGACGCATTACCTTTTTTGTCATCAAAGTTGTGTGCCAATTTAGCAGTCAATGTTGGTACACTTGATTTGATATGTTCAACACTTACTCTTTCGCCTTGGGCATTTAATTCAGTCTGTGCAGCACTTGAGTTTGGCTTTTCTGCCGCCAAGAACAATTGCGTTGCTGGTGTCAAATCAAAACCATAACGAACCATTGGTAGACGGGTAGTACCACCACCAACGTTGGTGCTAAAGTCAATCATAAACGGTGCATGATTTGACAAGAAGTTAGATTGGGTTTGACCAATCAACCAATTTTCATAGGTTAAATATGCTTGACGTATACGGAATGAATCGTTAGTACCTGCGAAATCACTTTCAAGTTTACCGCCAACCTCTGCACCGTTAACACTGGTTTTAAAATCTAAACCCAATCGTGTTGTTTTTGCTGTTGCGACTAACTTGTCTCTGGTTTGACCATTGGTTTTAGCAACGTCAGAGAAGTCACCTGCTGAACCTTCAATGATATAGTTCGCATCACCACGAACGAAACCATATAGCTTCACTTCAGTATCTGATTTTGTACTTAGTGCTTTCGGTGCAGCTGCTGATGGTTGTGGTGCTGCTTTAACTTGTTCAATCTGCACGGCTTGATTATGCTGAACTTGTTGCTGCTGTGTTACTAATGCTTTTAGTGCTTCAACTTCTTGACGCAGCTGCTTAATTTCTTTTTGCTCTTGTGTTTCAGCATGTGCAACCGTCCCCATCATCAAGGTTGTTACTGCAACTGCTAATCCCTTAGCTAAAAACTTTCGTGTTAAAACTTGATTCATTAAATTCTCCATATTGAACAAACGTTCATTGGCTTTGAAAGCTCACTGATTCCCACTAAAATCTAAAGCGTGTGGAATATCTATAATTATAAATTGACTTATTTTATTATCTCGTGAGATCACTCACGAACAATGTGCATAGTTAAAAACCATCCTTATCATGTTACATGATTTTACTGGATTTATGTTTTTTAACTATACCTACATAATAAGCCGTATAAAAACATCAGAAATTTAACAATTTTAGACTCAGTTTGAAATCATTTTTATCTCATACTTTTAGCTAAAATATGTATTAACGACACTTTTAAAATAATTTGATTGTTTTTAATACGGCTTTAATTGATGCGTTGCAATGATCAGGAGTCTTGCTGTGTTCTACCCCAAAATACAATAGGCCATAATAAAAACACGCTGATCCATACAATATATGTTAAATACTGTGCATACCCCCAATAATCCCCTAGTAGCCCGCTCAGGCTATAAAGTCCCCCGCTTACAGTAGCCATCAAGGCGACCTGAAAAGTAAAATCAGTTCCTGCCAGATGCTTGCGGCTGTATTGCATCACCAAGGTCAACATAACGACTAAGAGCATGGCCGATATCATATCCTCGGCAGCATTAATGAGATAAATGATCCAGTTTGCCACTTTGTTTTGGGCTTCATATTGTGCAGCCAGCCAGGCATAAGCGATTAGACTGAGTATTTTCAGAATAGAGAAAATCATTAAACTCCAGCTGCGCGACCAGTATTTCAAACACCAGCCTGCTAGCCCTGCGCCAATCAACGCTGCAAAAGCGCCAAGTATGGTGACATAAATACCAATCTGACTAAAACTCAGTCCCAAATCGACCATCAAAGGTTTTAATAAAGGCCCAGACAGACCATCTGCCACTTTAAAGGTCAGTAAAACCAGCAGCCATGTCGCCAAGGTAGAATCAGCTAAAAAATATTGAAAATAAGCTGTGATTCTAGTCCGAGCAGGTAATTTCTCAGATGATGAAGAAATCATCTTTTGATGATCTGGTTCTTTAAACCATAACACCGGTAAAGTATTCAGAAAGACCAGAGCTGCCAGCAGTAAAAAGGTTATCTGCCAATGCAAAAAATCGAGTAACCACAGGATTGCCCCGCCTCCAACAATAAAGCCCAAGCGGGAGCCAATCACCTGAAAGGTATTGCCCCAGTGCTGTTGTTCATTTTTTAGAATATTGACTGCCAGTCCATCCGTAGCAATATCCTGAGTAGCACCGATCCCATTCATCACTAACAACGTGATAAAAAAGATCAGCAGAAACAGGGGCTGGTTTAAGGCTTGGATCGGCAAGAAGGACAGCCCAATCAGTACAGCGACAGAAAGCCATTGCAAAGGAATAATCCAGCTTCGATAATGACCTCTGGATCTTGATCCATGCTGATCGACTAAAGGTGCCCAGAAGATTTTAATCGACCATGGCAGCATGAGCAGGCCAAAGCCACCAATATGTGCCAGAGATACACCTTCAGCTCGCAGAATGACCGGCAAGGCATGGGTCATAAACCCGACCGGAAGCCCCTGTGCCCAATATAGGGAAAACAATAAAATATAAGTATTCCGCATATTCAGCGCAGGTCCTTAAGGTAAAAATGCTAAAAGCATCCATCATCGCTATACATTTTGCCAATGATCCGGATTTTACAACAGTCTAATATGATCAAAAATAAAGAAAAATAAGTTTCAGGATGAGACATCGATGAGTACAACACGTTTCCCCAAACTTCCTCCCCTAGTTCCTTCTCGCGGAGGTAAATTGAGCCAGACCCTGTTTAAACAGCTATTTCTGGCTCAGGGCTGGCAGCTTAAAGGCGAGTTCTCTAACCTGCCTAAAGCAGTAGCGATTATTTCTCCGCATACCTCGAATATCGATGCCTGGTTAGGTTTTAATGCCCTACTCGGTCTGGGTATTCAGATTACGATTTTTGGTAAAGACAGCCTATTTCGTACTCCTCTTAAACCCATTCTGGAATGGATCGGTGTAGTTCCTGTAGTACGCGATACACCGCAAGGTCATACCCGACAGATTGTTGATGTGATTAATAAAGCAGACCGGATCTGGGTGGGTATGGCACCAGAGGGTTCTCGCAAGGCGCCAGAAAAAATCCGCAGCGGTTTCTACCACATTGCCAAGGCAGCCAATTTGCCGATCGTGATGTTTTCCTTTGACTATGATATCAAGACCATTCATATCCTCGGTGTATATCACCTGACAGGTGATTATGAATATGATCTAGAACAGATCTATAAGCATTATGAAGGTAAATTTTCGGCCAAAAATCCGGATTGGGTCGCCAAGCCGTTACAAAAGCTTTTGAAAAAAGACTAGGCAAAACTGGCTTTTTTTGATGTGATAGCCTGAATTTTGTTGATTTAATCGCCAGTTTTTTATAATGAAATTAACCCGTTATGCTCTGATTGGCTGCCTGGGTTTAAGCCTTGCAGCATGTGATAAAGCTACTAAAACCCCAACAACCTCTACTCCTCTTCAGGCTCGTGAACCTGTGGTGGCTATTGCACTCGGTGGTGGCGGTGCCAAAGGCTTTGCCCATATCGGGGTACTCAAAGTCCTCGAATCGCATGGCATCAAACCGAAGATTGTTACTGGAACTAGTGCCGGAAGCTTCGTGGGCAGTCTATATGCCAGCGGCAAATCTCCTTATCAGTTGCAGCAAATCGCCTTGAACTTTAAAGAATCCGATATTCGTGATTTAACCCTGAACCGCCAAGGGATTATTGCCGGACAGAAACTGCAGGATTTCGTCAATAAAAATGTGGCGAATAAACCGATTGAACAGTTCCCGATTCGCTTCGCGGCAGTGGCAACCCGCCTAGACAATGGCCGTAAAGCTGACTTTATCAAAGGCAATGCCGGACAAGCCGTGCGTGCCTCTTGCAGTATTCCGAATGTCTTTGTGCCCGCTGTAATTGGCGGTACAAAATATGTCGATGGCGGTCTGGTTAGTCCAATTCCAGTAAAAACGGCCAAAGATATGGGAGCAGATATTGTTATTGCCGTAGATATATCTGCACGTCCGGACAGCAATAAAGCACTCAACATGTGGGGCGTACTGGACCAGACGATTAATATTATGGGTCAGCAAAGTATCAATGAAGAACTCAGGCAAGCTAATATCGTGATCCAGCCTAAAGTAGGTCATATTGGTACGCTGGATTTAAAAGCCAGCAATGAGACCATTCTTGAAGGTGAAAAAGCCGCGCAACTAAAAATCCGTTCAATTGAAAAAGCCATCAGTGATTTTAGGCAGTCTCCGGCTGCATTCAAGCCTGCACGACCGGCAAAATTTTAATCAGAAATTTTTTATATTCATCTGCTGCAGCATCTGCTACATTGGAAGTAAATCATATAAAGATGATGATTAATTAAATACTTAGCAATATAGGTCACGATATGGAATTAGTTCTTGAACCTTGGCACTGGTTTGTATTGGGAGTACTTCTTATTCTTTCAGAATTACTCCTGCCCGCTTTTGCTGCCCTCTGGTTCGGGATTGGTGCCATTATGGTTGGCATTCTGTACTGGATGTTCCCAATGATGGGATTGACCACTCAGATCCTGACCTGGATCATCCTGTCTGTTCTTTGTACCTTGCTCTGGTTTAAGTTTATCAAGCCGCTTTCTATCGACAAGACCAAAGCCGGCCTGTCGCGCGAAGCCACTATTGGCCAAATTGGCATGGTGATTCAGACCGATCTTGAACAGGATCAGATCCGGGTCCGTTTTCCGCTACCCGTTCTAGGCTCGGATGAATGGGATTGCCGTGCTCTGGATAAAGTTCAGGTTGGAGATCGTGTCCGTGTTGTCGATATCTTGGGAAATGACCTGGTTGTACAGCCCCACAGCACTCAATATCAAAACGAAAAAGGTGAATAAATTATGTCTGCTGGCACTATCATTGTTATTGCGTTCTTGGCCTTTGTTGCGATTACCATTTTTAAAGGTGTACGGATTGTTCCACAAGGCTATAAATGGATCGTACAACGTCTGGGTAAATACCACACCACACTTAATCCTGGCCTGAATTTTGTCATTCCTTATGTAGATGAAGTGGCTTATAAAGTCACCACCAAAGATATCGTTCTGGATATTCCTTCGCAGGAAGTAATTACCCGCGATAACGCCGTCTTGCTGATGAATGCGGTGGCTTATATCAACCTGACAACTCCTGAAAAAGCGGTGTACGGGATTGAGAACTACTCATGGGCAATTCAGAACCTGGTACAAACTTCGCTACGTTCAATCGTGGGTGAAATGGATCTGGATGATGCCTTATCTTCGCGTGATCATATCAAGGCACGTTTAAAGTCCAGCATTTCTGATGATATTTCAGACTGGGGAATCACCTTAAAGACGGTTGAAATCCAGGATATCAAACCTTCTGTAACCATGCAGACGGCGATGGAAGAACAGGCAGCGGCAGAGCGTCAACGTCGTGCAACCGTCACTAAAGCGGATGGTGAAAAACAGGCCGCCATTCTGGAAGCTGATGGTCGTCTGGAAGCATCTCGTCGTGATGCAGAAGCACAAGTCGTACTGGCAGAATCTTCCCAACGTGCGATTGATATGGTGAGTCAGGCAATTGGTGACAAGGAAATTCCTGTGGCTTATCTGTTGGGTGAACAATATGTCAAAGCCATGCAGGATATGGCCAAGTCTCCAAATGCCAAGACTGTGGTCTTGCCTGCCGATGTGCTGAATACCATCCGCGGTGTAATGGGACGTCACTAAATTTCAGAGATACTTCACAATAGGCAGCCAATTGGTTGCCTATTTTCTTTCAAAATAAGAAAATCTCAGCAAAGATTGTGAATTTATGGTTAAATTTCGCGTTTATTTTTGAAATCCTCTGGATTCGATGTTGCCTGGCTTTCGGATTAAAGTCTTTCGCATCTGTCATAATCCTTGTTTCGATCTACTGTCCAACTTAAAAATGGATACCGTATGAGCTCCCTAAATCCAACCTTAATTACCTTTCTTTTTTATATTGTCGGCATGGTCGTAATTGGCCTGATGGCATACCGCGCGACAAACAACTTTTCTGATTACATCTTAGGGGGCCGACGTTTAGGTAGTTTCGTAACTGCACTTTCTGCAGGGGCTTCCGACATGAGTGGCTGGCTGCTGATGGGCTTGCCAGGCGCAATTTATCTTTCTGGCCTGTCTGAAATGTGGATTGCGATTGGTCTGATTATCGGTGCCTGGCTGAACTGGCTGCTGGTTGCGGGCCGTTTACGGGTCCATACCGAAGTCCAGCACAATGCCCTGACCCTGCCGGACTATTTCTCGAACCGTTTTAACGATCAGAAAAAAGTGCTGCGTGTGGTTTCTGCATTTGTCATTCTGATTTTCTTTGCAATTTACTGTGCTTCAGGCATGGTGGCAGGTGCACGTCTGTTCGAAAGCATGTTCAACATGTCTTATAATACAGCGCTCTGGATCAGTGCGATTGCAACCATCAGTTATGTGTTTATTGGCGGTTTCCTGGCAGTCAGCTGGACCGATACCATTCAGGCAACCCTGATGATCTTCGCCCTGCTTCTTACGCCAATCGTAACCATCCTGACTTTTTCAGATATGTCGCAAGTTACGCTCGCTTTGGAAGCCGCACGTCCACAGGCCATGAACTTGGTCGGTGATCTGAGTACCATCGCGATCCTGTCATTAATGGCATGGGGTTTGGGTTATTTTGGTCAGCCGCATATTTTAGTGCGTTTCATGGCCGCCGATTCAGTGAAGTCGATTCCAAATGCACGCCGTATCGGGATGACCTGGATGACGCTTTGTTTGGGTGGTGCAGTGGCCGCAGGTTTCTTTGGTATTGCCTATTTCCAGCAACATCCGGAACTCGCTGCTGTGGTGAATGCCAATCCTGAAACCGTGTTTATGGAACTGACTAAAATCCTGTTCAATCCATGGATTGCCGGTGTGGTTCTGGCGGCAATTTTGGCCGCGGTGATGAGTACGCTTAGCTGTCAGTTACTGGTTTGTTCAAGTACCCTGACTGAAGACTTCTATAAATCATTCCTACGTAAAAATGCCTCACAAAAAGAACTGGTTTGGGTCGGTCGTTTGATGGTGCTTCTCATTGCTTTATTGGCAATCTGGATGGCTGGTAATCCTGAATCTAAAGTCTTGGGTCTGGTGGCGTATGCCTGGGCAGGTTTTGGCGCTGCTTTTGGTCCACTGATTATTCTGTCTTTGTTCTGGAAGCGCATGACCTTGAATGGCGCCTTGGCAGGCATGATCGTTGGCGCATGTATGGTGATTCTGTGGAAGAATACTGTTGGTGGAACAGGTCTTGGTTTTATTCCAGCCGGCATCTATGAAATTATTCCAGGCTTTATCTGTTCTTGGATTGCGATTGTAGTTGTAAGTCTCTTAGGCAAAGCACCAACAGCTGAAATTACAACACGCTTTGAACAGGCAGAACGTCTGTATAACGAAAGCAAGTAATTCAATATAAAAGAAAAGAGGACTTTAAGTCCTCTTTTTTATGCTCGTTTTAAGCTAATTTCAGGAAGATTAGTTTATTTAAATCAGCTCTTACGTGTTAGCAGGAACTGGGTAATCTGCATCAGTTCATCAGCTTGACCTTCAAAATGATTCAGTGCAGTCATGGCCTGATCATGTAACTGCTGTGCATAGGCCTGGGCTTTCTCTAAACCCATTAATGCTGGATAAGTTGACTTCTCCACCTGTTCATCCTTGCCCGCGGTTTTACCCAGCACTTCTGTATCAGAAATAATATCCAGAATATCGTCCTGCACCTGGAAAGCCAGACCAATCGCTTGCCCGAATTCACGCAGTTTTGGAATGGCCAGATCAGTCCCTTCAAAGATCGTCACCGCTGCCATCATAATCGCTGCACTGATCAAGGCACCGGTTTTATTTCGGTGAATCGTCTCCAGTGCTTCCTGATCAATTTTTTTGCCTTCGGCCTGTAAATCCAGTACCTGACCATTGACCATTTTCGAGGAAGCAGTCGCCAGAATCTGCATCTGCTTCAAGACAATCGCAGGTTCTACTGCAGGCCCCTGATCAAACAGACGACTACCCAGAATTTCAAACGCCATAGATTGCAAAATATCACCCGCCAAAAGAGCCGTATCTTCACCAAAAGCAGCATGACAGGTTGGCTGACCACGACGTAACAAGTCATTGTCCATACATGGCAGATCATCATGTGCCAGTGAATAGCAATGAATAAACTCGATCGCAACTGCGGCACGGCGTACCGCAGCACTATTCTGATTCGGCTTTAATGCAGCAGTGGCATAACAGAGCGCTGGACGTACCCGCTTTCCTCCTAGCATTACGGCATGATGTACTGCCGACTTTAACGGTTCTGGAATGGAAAAGGCTTCCAAAGCAGTCATTAAATCGTGTTGAATCCGTTGTTGTGCTTGAGTTAGTGCATGGGTTGATACGTCAGTGATAGATGACACATTCGCCTCGAATACGTAGCCAGAATAATAAAATGACAGTTTATAAGTGCCTGTCTGTTATCAGGCATTGTACCTAGAATTGCATTGAATTTTCATTCTTAAATCCAAATGTTGTTTCATAATTCTGTATTGAGACTGAAAATAATCAAATCAGAAATATCTTTTTTAATAAAAAAACCACCAGAGAACTGATGGTTTTACTTAGGCTAATTTTCTCAAGGAATAATTTTAAGAGAGAACATCTTCAGGGACACGCACCCAACCTTCCATTAGCACACGCGCACTACGACTCATGATGGCTTTTTTTACTTTCCATTCTCCATTTTCCTGCACTGCTTGCGCACCCACTCTTAAGGTACCGGAAGGATGACCAAAGCGGACTGATTCACGTTCACCGCCACCCGCAACACGATTGACCAAAGTTCCCGGAATCGCTGCCGCTGTTCCAATCGCTACAGCGGCTGTTCCCATCATGGCATGATGCAACTTACCCATCGATAAGGCACGGACCAGAATATCGCTATCTGTTTCAGTGACTTCCTTACCACTAGAGGACGTATAAGTCTTTGGCGGAGCCACAAAAGCGATCTTTGGCGTATGCTGACGTGTAACAGCTTCACTAATGTCCTGAATCAGACCCATCTGTTGAGCAGCATAGGCTCGGATGGTTTCAAACTTCACCAAGGCAGCTGCATCATTATTGATATGGTCCTGTAACTCGGTACCGTTATAGCCCAGATCTTCTGCCTTTAAGAAAACTGTCGGGATCCCGGCATTAATCATCGTTACTTCAAAGCTGCCAATATTCGGTACTTCTAGCGTATCGGTTAAATTTCCGGTCGGAAACATTGAACCGCCCTCGGCATCATCATCGGCAGGATCCAGAAATTCAATCTGTACTTCGGCTGCTGGGAAAGTTACGCCATCCAGCTCAAAATCACCTAATTCCTGAACCTGACCATTCTGCATCGGTACATGGGCGATAATGGTTTTCTGAATATTCGCCTGCCAGATTCGCACCGTACACAGCCCATTTTCAGGAATACGTGCAGGATCGACCAGGCCATTGGAAATTGCAAATGCCCCAACTGCTGCAGTCAGATTGCCACAATTACCACTCCAGTCCACAAAAGGTCGATCAATCGATACCTGACCAAAAAGATAATCCACATCATGATTTTCTTGCTGACTTTTAGACAGAATCACAGTTTTGCTGGTACTTGAACTGGCACCGCCCATCCCATCAATCTGCTTGCCATATGGATCCGGGCTGCCGATCACTCTTAATAATAACTGGTCCCGAATTCGGCCTGCCTGTTGTGCAGCAGCAGGTAAATCGTCCAGTTTAAAGAACACCCCTTTACTGGTGCCTCCGCGCATGTAAGTGGCCGGGATTTTGATTTGGGCAGCGAAACTCATGAATACTTTCTTCCTCTGGCTTGTCTTTATTCTGATCAAAATTATTGAATATTTCTGAGACGAGTATAATCGGTTTAAAGCCAAGTAGCTGCCTTGCCCGACCTAAGTATAAAAAAACAGCATTTGTGTCGAGTTAAAAAAACAGCAAACTCATCAGTTACATTTTCAATAAAATTAATATATTGATTCACATATCTTTTATTCTATTTATTTTTATAATTTTTTTTTATAAATACGATAATAATATTTCATCCAGACGGGTGCTCTAGGCTTCTTATCTTTGTTCCATTACAATCTTTATACCTATTTCTTACATTGTCGGGCTGAACACTTTGAATAACGAGTCTTCACAACTTCAGCGTGGCTTAAAGAACCGTCATATTCAGTTGATCGCCATGGGCGGTGCAATTGGCACAGGCTTATTCTTAGGTTCCGCACAGGTGATCCAATCTGCGGGTCCTTCTATTATTCTTGGCTATGCCATTGGTGGCTTAATTGCATTCTTAATCATGCGTCAATTGGGTGAGATGATTGTTCATGAACCTGTAGCAGGTTCATTCAGCCATTTTGCTTATAAATACTGGGGCAAATTCCCTGGTTTCCTTGCGGGTTGGAACTACTGGATCTTATATATCCTGGTGGCTATGACCGAGCTCACCGCCGTTGCAAAATATATTAATTACTGGTGGCCTCATATTCCTGCTTGGACCTCAGTCCTGTTTTTCTTCATCGTAATTACGCTGGTCAATCTCGGCAATGTGAAATTCTACGGTGAATCAGAATTCTGGCTGTCTATTGTGAAAGTGACTGCGGTCGTTTCCATGATTGTCTTTGGTCTCTATCTGATCCTGACTGCTGATGCCTCTTCAGGAGCTTCTTTCAGCAACCTTTGGACAGCAGGCGGTTTCTTCCCGAATGGTTTTGAAGGCTTATTCTATATGCTGGCCTTCCTGATGTTTGCCTTCGGTGGGATTGAACTGATCGGGATGGCGGCAGCAGAAGCTGAAAATCCAGAAAAAACCATTCCAAAAGCGATTAATCAGGTCGTATTCCGTATTCTGGTATTCTATGTAGGTGCATTGACCATTCTATTGTCTTTAGTACCTTGGAATCAGTTAGAGCTTGGCGGCCTAGATAAAAGCCCGTTTGTGATGATCTTCAGCCAGCTGGGGATTGACTGGGCAGCACATCTGCTGAACTTCATCATCCTGACAGCGGCACTCTCTGTTTATAACAGTGGTATGTATGCCAATAGCCGTATGCTTTATGGTCTGGCACAGCAAGGTAATGCCCCTAAAATCTTCAAGACTGTGAACAAACAAGGGGTTCCTATTCCTGCAGTACTGTTCTCTGCCCTGCTGATTTTCGGCTGTGTACTCCTAAACTACTTTGTTCCTGAAGATGCCTTAAGTCACCTGATGTATGTGGTGGTAGGTGCATTGGTACTGAACTGGGCCATGATTAGCTTGACCCACTTCAAGTTTATGCAAAGCATGAAGCAGTTAGGACAAAAGACCAGTTTCCCTGCATTGTGGTCACCTGCAAGTAATATTCTGGTTTTAGCTTTCATTGCAACCATTCTTTACATCATGTGGACACAAGGCTTTAAAGAATCAGTACTGATGCTTCCGATCTGGGTAGTGATCATGTTTATTCTGTTTAAGGCACTGCGCCCTAAGAATTAATCAAAAAATCTTTTAATCGATGATTTTTAAAGTTATTGCTGCGGCAATAACTTTTTTTTTGCATTTTTTACAGTACAATAGCCTTCTTTTCGCGCCCTTAGCTTAACTGGATAGAGCAGTTGCCTCCTAAGCGACCGACGTGGGTTCGAGTCCCGCAGGGCGCACCATCCTTTCAAAATGTGATCTATACTTCAAAAAATTAGCGTTAATCTTCATATTTTTAGAATATTTTTTATACAAAAAATCATTTTTTCTCCATTATTTTATTTCTTTTACTTTCAAATACTTATTTTAAAATACAGCTATTTTTTGGTGCAAAAACTCTATTTTGGTGCTTTTTTAGACTAATTAGTTTTTTCTAGAGCATTTACTCTTATTTTAATTGTGCTATTTTTGTCACATGGAGTAACAAATGATTGCGGATAAATACCCGAAATCTCCAAGAATTTAATAAGTGCAAACAACAACGCTAGATATAAATTTGTACCTCAAGGAAAGACGTAAATGAAATTAAAAACATTAACTACTGCAATGATTCTCGCAACTGTACCAATGACGGGTGCATTTGCTGCGGCAATGGACCGTTCAGGCCAATCTATTGCAGCCTTCCTACAACCTGGTAACTATTTTGAAGCAGGTATTTCTGTTTTAGATGCAGATGTCTCAGGACAAGAAGCTGGCGAATTAGACACACGTCGTTCAATTAGCGATATGGCTGACAGCTATTATTTTCCTCATGCTGCATTAAAATTACAACTTACAGATAAGTTTTCATTTGGTCTCTTATATGACCAACCTTTTGGTGCAAATGCAGAATATAGCGGTAATAACGCTTTTGTATCTCAAGGAACTGACCAAGTTCTCACTCCATCAAGTATCGCGAATATTACTCAAAATTCAGTTAGTCAATTAGTGCAAGCAGCTGGAGCTAGTTTTGCTCCAGCTTTGACTGCTGTTACAGCAGCTGCACCAGCAGGCACTCCACAGCAGAGCTTAGTACTAGGTGCTTTACAGCAAGTTGCTGCATCAAATCCAATCGTTGCAGCAGGCTTACAACAATTACAAGGAACTCAAACTGCTTTAGTGAATGCTAATGCTGCATTAGGTCAAGGCAATACTGAGGTTGAGGTACATACACAAAATCTTAGTTTTGTTTTTGGCTACCAACCAACCCAAAACTGGAATATCTATGCAGGACCAGTATATCAAACTGTTAAAGGCGACTTAAAATTACGCGGACAGGCATATAGTATTTTTAATGGCTATGATGCAAATTTCAAAGAGACAGGAGACTTAGGATGGTTAGCAGGTATGGCTTTCCAAATTCCTGAGATTGCCTTAAAAGCTTCTTTAACTTATCGCTCTGAAATCGACCATAATGCGAGCACTACTGAAAGATTATCAGTTTTAAATAATCCTCTTGCTGCTGCATCAGTTACAGGACTCTTAAATGGTTTAGGTGTACCAACTACTTATACAGATGCAATGACTGAATCTGGTAAAACCAAAATTACTACTCCGCAATCTGTAAACTTAGACTTCCAAACAGGTATCATGGCAGATACCGTAGCATTTGCTAATGTACGTTGGGTAGAGTGGTCTAATTTCTCTATTCGCCCATACCAGTTTGGTAAAATAAGTGAAGCTGTTGGACAATTAGATTCTGTGAATCGTCCAGATGGTTTCCACGTAGTTGAATATGATAAAGATCAATGGTCTGCAACAGTAGGTGTAGGTCGTAAGCTTTCTGAGCAATGGGCTGGGAATGTCTCTGTGGGTTGGGATTCTGGTGCAGGTAATCCAGTTTCAACACTTGGACCAACAGAAGGTTATTGGAATGTTGGTTTAGGCGTTCAATTTAGTCCTACTCCAGCTACATTTATTGCTGGTGGTGTGAAATACTTCTGGTTAGGTGATGCAGAATCACAAACTGCAGCTCAAGTCGGTGAAGATAACCGTATTGTTGGTGACTTCAGCGATAACCATGCAATCGCATATGGCTTAAAAATGGGCTATCGCTTCTAATTCCTGATAGTTAATAAAGACCACCTTCGGGTGGTTTTTATTATCCCAATTATATTTTTATACACCTGTATACTATTCGATGCTTTTATCACCAATCAAATTTTGCCTAAATTTTGTTTTTAATATATTTTGATAAAAATTATTATTTGTTTATTTTCATTAAGTTAATCAAAAAAATATAGTATAAATACTCTAAGCAATCATTTTTTATAACCGCCATAGTTCATTTCTTGGACGAAGTGGAGCATTTACTCTTTTTAAATTTGTGTTACTTTTCCACAACTTTTATTAATATTTATGCAACATTGTCAAGGATGAGCCATGAAGCTTAAGCCAATCTCTATCGCTATTCTTCTTTCTAGCCTGCCTACTTCTCTCGTGTTCGCTGCCGGTTTAGACCGTTCAGGCCAGTCTATTCAGGCTTTTTTACAACCTGGTAACTATGCGGAAGCGGGTATTTCTGTTTTAGATCCAGAAGTTCAAGGTAAAGACAATGCCGGCAATAAAGTCAGCGATATGGCTGAAGATTACTACTTCCCTACTGCTGCTATAAAAATTCAGGCAACTGATAAAATATCTCTGGGTTTACTTTATGACCAGCCATTTGGAGCTGACGCTCAATATGCGCCTGAATCTAATGCTTTTGCTACAGTAAATACCAATACTGGTGTATTGGAGGGCACTTCTGTTGAAGTAAAAACCAATAGCATTACAGCACTTATAGGGTATCAGCCAAATGAGAACTGGAATGTTTATGCCGGACCTGTCTATCAAAGCGTAAAGGCGAAAGTCTCCCTACGTGGTACAGCTTATAGAGGCCCGCAAGTTCTTGGCGGTTATGATATTGACCTTAAAGAAAGTGAAGCTTACGGTTGGTTAGCTGGTTTTGCATATTCTATTCCTGAAATTGCCTTAAAAGCTGCTGTGACTTATCGCTCTGAAATTAAACATGAATTAGATACCACAGAAACCTTCGGTTTTGGTACAGATGGGGCTTTATATATTCCTGGATTAACTGGCACATTATTGGGTAAACCAGTAATTCCAACTTACCATAAAGCGGAAATTACTACACCACAATCAGTCAACATTGACTTACAGTCAGGCATTGCAAAAAATACCTTAGCCTTTGCTAATATTCGCTGGGTACATTGGGATCAGTTTGCAGTAAAACCTGCTTATTTATCTCAGCTAACTGGCGCACTCACCGGAAAACAGCAGAATCTTGTCGATTATTCAGATGATCAATGGTCTGCAAATGTGGGTTTAGGTCATAAATTTAACGTTAAATGGTCAGGCTCTGCTGCTGTAGGTTATGACTCTGGTGCAGGAAACCCGGTAACCACCTTGGGTCCAACTGAAGGTTATTGGAGTGTCGGTCTAGGCGGCCAATACAGCCCTGCAGAAAACTATTTTATCCAGGCTGGGGTTAAATACTTCTGGCTAGGAGATGCACAAGCACAAACAGGTGGTGAAGTAAAAGGTAGCTTTGAAGACAACCATGCCATGGGTTATGGCCTAAAAATCGGCTACCGTTTCTAAGCAATAAAGAGTTTTACTCTAATAAAAAAAGGCACCCTTTGGTGTAATGCCAGTCAGTTAAGAGATTGACTGGCATTTTTTTGGGTATTTCTGTGGTTTCCCTTTCACAACTCGTGGGTAGTTTCTACTTCTTTTTTTCAGTAAAACATACCTTTTAGATTTTTCCATTA